>NZ_SSHN01000034.1:0-675 GCF_004804295.1 Vibrio sp. H11
ACTCGCTGGCAAACAAGGATAAGGGTTGCGCTCGTTGCGGGACTTAACCCAACATTTCACAACACGAGCTGACGACAGCCATGCAGCACCTGTCTCTCAGTTCCCGAAGGCACAAGACTGTCTCCAGTCTCTTCTGAGGATGTCAAGAGTAGGTAAGGTTCTTCGCGTTGCATCGAATTAAACCACATGCTCCACCGCTTGTGCGGGCCCCCGTCAATTCATTTGAGTTTTAATCTTGCGACCGTACTCCCCAGGCGGTCTACTTAACGCGTTAGCTCCGAAAGCCACGGCTCAAGGCCACAACCTCCAAGTAGACATCGTTGACGGCGTGGACTACCAGGGTATCTAATCCTGTTTGCTCCCCACGCTTTCGCATCTGAGTGTCAGTATCTGTCCAGGGGGCCGCCTTCGCCACCGGTATTCCTTCAGATCTCTACGCATTTCACCGCTACACCTGAAATTCTACCCCCCTCTACAGTACTCTAGCCTGCCAGTTTCAAATGCAATTCCGAGGTTGAGCCCCGGGCTTTCACATCTGACTTAACAAACCACCTGCATGCGCTTTACGCCCAGTAATTCCGATTAACGCTCGCACCCTCCGTATTACCGCGGCTGCTGGCACGGAGTTAGCCGGTGCTTCTTCTGCAGCTAACGTCAAACGAATGCGCTATTAAC
>NZ_SSHN01000035.1:0-528 GCF_004804295.1 Vibrio sp. H11
CGAAGCAGATGAAGCGTTTGCTTTCGATGACTTAGAACTGCCGGAGTACAGCGAAGCCGATGCTCTGGCTGACAGTGAATATGAAGCAGAATCAGAGTTCATTTTTGACGGTGATGAAGATGAAGCACTGTCTGATGAGTTGATTGCCGGGCTGGAGCAGTCGGTAGAAGCACAATCTGAACCAGAAGCGGTCGCAGAGGCGGAAGCCCCGCCGCAAGAGCCAGAGCTGACTGCTGAAGCGAGTGCAGAGTCTGTCCCACAAACGCAAGAGCTTGATCCACAATCTGAAGAGCCTGAGCCACAAGCGGAAGACCTGGCTGCGCAATTTGCCGATACTCAGGCTGAGTCAGAGGAAGACGGGTTTGCTTTCGATGACTTAGATCTGCCGGAATACAGCGAAGCGGATGCCCTGGCTGACAGCGTTGCAGAGCCGGAAGCTGAGGCACAGCCTGAAAGCTCAGCACAAGCAGAGCCGCCAGAAAGTGTCGAAGCAGATGAAGGGTTTGCTTTCGATGACTTAGAGCTGCC